>NZ_JBJXHJ010000046.1:0-3208 GCF_046487845.1 Pseudomonas sp. PHC1 | reverse complement strand
TCATGGGCGATGACCCGGAAACCTTTCTCCAGAAAGAACATCATTTGATTGTCCCAATCATCTGAGCTCAGTGGCCATCCGTGGTGAAACACAACGGGCGTCGCATCTTTAGGGCCCCAGTCTTTGTAGAAAATTTCAGTGCCGTCTTTTGTTTTAATCGAGGTCATATCGGATAAACTCCCAGCTTTACATTCGGCTACCCCAGCAATCACCTCACGCAGAAACCGTAGGCGGTTGTAAAGGGAACCGCTGTACTGGTGTTCTCGATAATGGGAAGAAATGCTCGAAATTACGGTGCACAACCACGGCGAGCCGATTGCAGCAGAACATCTACCGCGATTGTTTGAGCGCTTTTACCGGTTCGACCCTTCACGTAATCAGCCCGACGACTCTGGTGGTCTGGGATTGGCCACTGTGCGCTCAATCATGCAACTGCATGGCGGTTCTGTAAGAGTTGATAGCACTGAAGCAGGTACAAGCTTTCACTTGGAGTTTCCCCTTAAAAGTGCCTGAACTCAAACCGAAGTTATTACACTTGACACAGCGAATGCTGGCAAATTGCCCTGTACTGAGTTGGCCGAAGCGCTTGATCGGGATGGCCAAGATTTGCTGTGCCCACTGCAGAGCTGGCGGACATTGGTACGTCTGCCAAAGTCACCTATCCGATCTCAGCGATAAGGGCTAAGGTTTCCAATTGTTCGAGGGTCAGATGACTCCAAAGTGGACACCTGAAGTGCCCATGCCGGCAATTTTGGCTAAGACCAGTTATCCAGCCATGCTTTCGATACGTGTTTGCCTGCGATAAAAGGAGTGAATTGCCCAAACCACCCCTACGAATAGCAACCCTGTCCCAAGCGCTTCCATAGGAGAGGGCCAGCGTTGGTTGATGAGCAGGCCCATCGTAGTTGCATAGATGGTACCGCTGGCGATCAATTGCCCGCTGAGAGCCAGAGGTAGACGTCGAGTTGCAATTGACCATGCCCAGGCACCCGCAAGGGTAGCCCCTAACCCCTGAATCAACCCACAGACTAATAGCGCCTGAGTACCTGCTAACCCGCTCGGATGGCTAGCGAAGTGGGACAGGTTCAAGTGCAGACCGACGGGTATGAACGCCAGCATCTCGACGCTGCACATGAAGATCAGCATGGCTGACCACAACATGGGGGACATGCTTGGGCGCTGAGCCAAAGCACTTTCATTTAACAATCCAAAGCTCGTCCAAAATCCAATTGCCATTAACGATGCGAGCAGCCCCAGCAGTATCGAATGGGTCGGGAGCACCACCTTTGCGGCGCTAAAATCAAACACGCTCAAGTTGACCAAACTTATGCCCAATGCCGCCACCAGCAGCGGCCCTGCAATGGCGCGCCAGGGCACGCTGGAGCTTCGCATGTTGCCGGCAATCGCTAGAACAATCGGTACTGACCCCATCATTACCGGAGGGATCACCGGCCCAGCTGCCAAGACCGCAGTGGTGATCAGGAAGAAGTAGCCGATGTATCCCAAGAAGCCCAGCAGTGCGGCACAGGCCCAGTCGCTCAGTCGCAATTGCCGAACTTCGCTGCGGTAAACAAACAGCACAAGCAGGCTACCTAAACCGGCAAAGGCATAGCTCACCACAGCCAGATCAAAAAGGCTGTAATCGCCGACCAACCCCGGAAAGATGTAGAGCAGCGACCATGAAAAAGTGGCGGCAATGGCCGCCAATAGGCCGAGGGTCATACGCTCTGCTCCTGTTGGGCCTGCTTCCGGATCCAGCAATGAGCTACGTGTCGGGCAGTGTCGAATACCCGCACGTCCTGGCCCATGGCGCCGCTGACAAAACTGCCCTCCAGTAAGATAAACAGCCCCTCAGCAACTACGTCAGGGTCACTTATACCGGCGCTCACGGCCAAGGTAGTGAGATTGTCGCGTATCCCTTGCTTGTGCCTGCTCACTGCCAAATGCACAGGGTGGCTAAACTGGGGGAATTCAGCCGCACTGTTGACGAACAGGCACCCGCGCTCGCTATCTTGCAAAAGAAAGCATTGATACAAATCGAAAAAAGCGAGCATGCCACTGACCGGGTCAGGATGCCCTGCCAAAGTGCGCGCTACCTCTTCACGCCAGCGTCGGTCACGCTCCTCAAGGCAAGCCACTATCAGCGCATCCTTGGAGGGGAAATGGCTGTAGAGCGTCATCTTGGTAACACCCGCCATCGCGGCGATGGCCATCACACCAGTAACGTATATACCTTGTGACAGAAATAGCTTCAGCGCTGAGTCAATCAAGCGCTCACGGGTATTGTCCAATTTAAGGCACTCCGGCGTCGGGATGGAGTTGACTATACTGACCGGTAAGATTGAGGTTCATCCAAATACGACCTGAATCATGGCAGCTACGACACAAGCAGCACCATGCCGACGCGGTAGTAAATCATAGGATTTGGCCAATCAGCGAATATCCCTGAAGGCGCCCTTGGCCTCGATGCGGGATAGCCTTCGTCATATCTAAAATCGCAGCCCCCCCAAATGAAACGAGTGCCCGACAAGGCCACTGCTTTTTTCGCTATTGCGTTATTAACTTAGAGGAGCTTTGCCTTACGCGGACTTTCTTCGGTACCGGTCTTACGTTTAGGATGTTCAGGCTAATTTAATCGCTAAGTTCGGCAACAAAAACCCAGGGAGCGAGCCCCAGGTTCTGCTAAAGAATCTCTGGACGCAGATCTTATTTCTGTATATCGATATTCCGACTTTCGATGCGGCGTACCTACCTACCTGCTTGTAATACCTTGCAACCCTTGTGTGATTGAGAAGTCTCACGCCTTTCTCTAGATTTTATTTCGCAATGCCGGGCCCCTCTGACAGCTATCCGCTGCCATGTCGGAGTTGCAGTTTGTATAACTTCGACACTTAGAGGAGGGGCTCATGACTGCCCTAGAACCGTTCTTCCTGGCCGAGCTCCTCGGCACCGCCACTTGGTTGTGGCTAGTCTTTATAAGCATCGTGATAGGCCTGTTGGTCTTCGACCTTGGGATCCTCCACCGTGAGCAGCGAGAAATCGGCGTTACTGAAAGTCTGCTGCTTTCTGCTGGCTATATTACGGCTAGCTTGCTGTTCGGCCTCTGGGTCTGGCAGGTCAAGGGCGGTGATGCCGGGATGGATTTCTACACCGGTTTTCTGATCGAGAAATCGTTGTCGATGGACAACGTGTTCCTGATGGCGATGAT
>NZ_JBJXHJ010000045.1:0-3283 GCF_046487845.1 Pseudomonas sp. PHC1 | reverse complement strand
TTGAAATACAAAACGCCCGATGCGATGCATCGGGCGTTGGGGTGAAACAGGTGTAAACCTATTTCAGGACTAGACAGGGGCAAACAGATCAATCAACGCTTCATGGCTTCGCACTGATTGCGCAGGTCCGAATCATGGATGCTCGAACAAGTGCTGCCCTTCTTCGCCTCACAAAAGGCACGCTGGTCGCTGTCATGGATGCTGGAACAGGTACTGCCTTTCTCAGCCTCACATGTTGCGCGCAAATCCGAATCATGAATGCTCGAACACGTACTGCCCTTTTTGGCCTCGCAGTAAGCGCGCTGGTCGCTGTCGTGAATGCTCGAACAAGTACTGCCCTTCTCGGCCTCACATGTCGCGCGCAAATCCGAATCATGAATGCTCGAACACGTGCTGCCGTTTTTCGCCTCGCAGTAAGCGCGCTGGTCGCTGTCGTGGATGCTGGCACAACCGGCAAATGCGTAACCGCTGAACAGCAACAACATCGCAAGAATCAGTTTCATCTCACACTTCCTTGGGTCTGCCGGGAAACAGCCATAGGCCTACCAGTCATCAGACTGGCCCTGTTTAATCAGATTTAAATGAGTCTCACGGAACCTTCAAATCAGCGCTTCATGGCTTCGCACTCGTTTCGTAGGTCGGAATTGCTGATGTAGGAACAACTGCTGCCACTCTGCTTGGCATTGCACAGGGCGCGCTGGTCACTGTCGCTTATGTATGAACAGGAATAGCCCTTCTGCTCCGCCTCGCACGCCGCACGCAGATCCGAGTTATGGATGGACGAGCAACTGCTGCCGTTCTTCTTGGCGTTGCAGTAGTCACGTTGGTCACTGTCGGCGATGTACGAGCAGGATCTACCGTTCACTTCAGCATCACAGGCCGAACGCAAATCAGAGTCGTGGATGTACGAACAACTGCTGCCCTTCTCTCTGGCTTCGCAATAGGCCCGCTGATCACTGTCACTGATGCTGGCGCACCCGGCAAACGTGTATCCGCTGAACATCAACAACATCACAAGCACTAGTCTCATCACACACTTCCTTGGTCGACCAGGAAACAGCCTGGCACTGCTTGAGCCGATGAATGAGCGTCGCGACACGCCATCAAATTGACATCGTTTTTTAGGAAAGTTCCGAAACTGGTTTTCGATGATGTGCAGGTCTGCAAGGTGTTGCACAGGCTTCACGCCACGCCCATCGAGAGATGCCATGAAAAGGCTGAATAGGGTGCTGTTCGACGTGATGCGTCAAGGGCATTTCACCCGATAAACCAGCCATCGGCTGAACCCGAAAAGGTGACTGAATTCCGTAAAGGAATCTGTCACCTTTTTCTTTGAAGCTATTCTTTTGGCGTACTGACCAGGCAGGCGGAGAAGTATTTGTTCTGGAAGTCCGTGGTGGCGGCCTTTTGCAGCGCTTCAGTTTCTTGCCGTGGCTCCTCAAACGCATCTTGAATGAGCTTCTGGTACATCTTGCTGATGAACTCGTTATCCGTTTTATTGGAGAGGTCCCAAAGCGTAGACATGGGTGCCCCTTCCTGGCGCGCCTGCATGACGATCATTGCGGCGTTTTCCAGGATCTTGCAGCCTTGGAGATATTCGTCTTTCGAGATGGCTTGAGCAGAGAAGCTCAGGGTAAGCAATGCGGTACAGGTAAAGAGACGCTTGAGCAGCACAGTGGGCCTTCCTTGAAAAAATGGCCCGAAACTCTATCACCGATGTCGCAAAGCCACCAAATTGACATCAATGCCGGTAACTCGAGCAGTCACTGCAACGTGAATCACAAACGCTCATTCATGCCCCCACAAAAAAGGGACATCAAACGATGTCCCTGTCACGGCGCGGAGCTGTACCTACCGGGCTATAACGCTCAACGCTTCATAGCCTCACACCGCGTACGCAAATCATGGTTGTCGATATTCCCGCAACTGCTGCCGCCGGTCGTGGCGTTGCAGTAGGCACGCTGGTCGTGGTCGTCGATGTTGCCGCAGGAACTGCCACCCTGCTCCGCGTTGCACCGAGCACGTAGGTCATGATCATCGATGTTGCCGCAACTGCTGCCGCTCTTTTTGGCATTGCAATAGGCGCGCTGGTCATGGTCGTCAATGTTGCCGCAGGAACTGCCGCCCTGCTCCGCGTTACACGCCGCCCGCAGATCGTGATTATCGATGTTGCCGCAACTGCTGCCGCTCTCCCTTGCATTGCAATAGGCACGCTGATCGTGGTCATCAATGTTGCCGCAACTGGCAAAGCTGTAGCCGCTGAACATCAACAACATTGCGAGTAATAGTCTCATCACACACTTCCATGGTTGACCAGGAACCAGCCTGGCACTGCTTGAGCCGATGAATGAGCGTCGCGACACGCCATCAAATTGACATCGGTTTTGGGGAAAGTTCCGGGGTTGGAATGTGTGAGGGATTTTTTGATCTGAAAACGGCGTAGGAAATTACTCCGTGTGGTGAGGGAGCTTGTTCTTGCGGGGCTGCGAAGCGGTTCCAAACCCGGCAAGTGTTTTTTCCCTGACACGCCGCAGCACCTGATTTACGCCGGTTGCGCCGCCGAACGGGAGCGAACGCTCTGGCCAGACGTGGTGATTTAGCGTCCTACAGGCTGATTGCGACGGTGGGAATCGTTGCCTAGAGTGGGTCTGTCGCTGAACGAATTTGGCGATAGGGTTTCGCAGCCCTTAAGATTGACACCCTGTTCCGCCTAGCACGGCCGACTCTCGGCTGCGCAAATTTTATGGCGGTTGTGCGTGGGAGACCTTCGGGTCTGCCGGGTCTTGGTGTTAATCCTCCGGTCTGCGAACCCGCGCATAGCTGCCACCCATTTTGTTTCGCAGCAGAACGGTGGCAATTCTTCTCAACAGAGGATTAACACCATGACGACACCGAAACTTATGCGCCACTGTGCAAACATGTCCCACCCGGCCACTGATCACCCCGTCCTACTCATCGATGCTGATGCCCCACTGCGCGACCTCCATGCTTGTGCGAGTGAGCGTCTTAACGCCGTTCTCAAATACCTGGATCTGATGGCCTGCATCCGCCTCCCCGACCATGCAGAACACGACATCTACACTGTGACCACCATTGCCAGGATCATGGTGCAAGACGTGAGTGATATATTTCGAGTTATAGAGCAACGAGGATTCGATGTTCCTGGCTAGAAAATTTGAAGGTGACAGGTTCACATAATTAAATCTGTGGCGGGCTCAACCGGTCAACGCAACGTACACTTTTCGTTCGTTGATTGGAGCAGATTAAGAAATGGCACGTAGCG